>NZ_CP120985.1 GCF_030719215.1 Streptomyces sp. Alt3
AAAATGATTTTCTACCTCTCTCCCAACGAGTTCATTCTTAACAAGTCCTCTAAAAGCCTTAAATTGCTCTTTAAAGACCTTTTTCGTCTGTTGATATAAAACCTTTATGTTTGCCTGTAAATCCCTTATATGGGCTTTTAAAGAGCCTATTTCAGTATGTAATTCCTTATTCGTCTTCTTCGAATTCCCGATTTTGTTTATAAGAATGTTTTAAAGCAAGATGATTCCCCTCAATTGTTTCTTCTAAGTATTTATTATTTTCTCTCAAGCTATGATTCTCTTTTACCAGATCCGTCTTCTGTAAACGCTCATAGTCTTTTTTAACAATCACCGCTGCATCAACCTTTTCTTTCATATCTCTCCATTGCTCACGTGTAACCACAATGTTTCCTGTTTTTTTCTCTGTGATTTCTGGCTTTCCAAACAGTTTTGTTGTGACTTCTGTTTTTGTTTCTTCTCGCAAATAAGACATTGACACTGGCTTATCTGGAATTTGGTTTCGAAACATTTCAAATTCCTGTTTCTTTTCTTTTATTTTTTTATCTAAACTCAAAAATTGTTGCTGAATTTTTTGTAACGTTTCATTCTGTTTTTCGATGTAATTTGTGGTTTGTTGTAATTGATTATGAGTTTCCGCTACTTTTGTTTTTAAATGCGTTTTTACATTGGATAACTGTTCCACTTCTACTTGTAAATCTTGTTTTTCCTTAAAGGCTTGAGGCGATAAATGTTTTTTCTCTGAACCTTCTCCCCGTTCTACATCAAAACCTTTTTCCCGCATTTCCAATGGAAAGTCCTGTTGTAAGGATGTTAATTCTTTTCTCGTAAACATATCTTTCGCTGACAAACGATTGTCTTCTGTAATTGGCATCACACCAATATGCATATGTGGTGTCGCTTCATCCATATGAACCATCGCATACAACGTATTTTGTTTCCCATAACGCTTTTGAATAAACGCTAGTGAACTCTCAAAATAACGTTTTTGTTCCTCTAAACTTAATGAATGCATGTAGTCAGGCGAGGCTGTTACGACAAATTCAGAAAGTACAACCGAATTCGCCCGTGGCTTTCGTTTGACTCGCTCACTGATCTTTTGTTTAATTGTGCTTTCATATCTGATTTTTTGTTGATTTAACAAATCATAATTCTGTTCACTTTTTGAATAATCGATGTCTAAATTTGATTTACTTTTACCTTGTCTTTGATTATGTTTTTGAATTCCTTGCACATCAGAAATTTGAAATTTCTGCATGTGAATGATTGCGAACTTGTTCATGTTTTTCCCTCACAATTGTCTTCCGTAAGAGGACTACTTTTGAGACTATCATAACATATCGAGAGAGCGAATCCAAAGTTTTGGTATAGCCCACTATACCAAATTACATTTGGTGTGGGCTCTGCGAGACCTTGTTGGCTTCGCCAAATCACGCCGTAGCGTGATAAATACCAGGGGCTTTGCCCCACACCCCACAAGGGGAACCCTTCCCCTTGACCCCATCAATCGAACTCCCCAACCCCTCAATCCTTGAGGGGCTTCCTCGCCGGTTGGCACCCCCAAAACGAATCGTTTTGAGGAACTGCCAAGAGGATGAAAAATCAGCTGCACGTGTCCACTCCTTAATGCTCCTTTCATGGATCAGCACAAAACGCTGATCCATTTCAGTCCGCTTACCGTTGACACTTACCTTTAATCTTTTTCCAGATTTCTTTTATAAGACTTAGCCTAGATGCCGGTATGTTTAACTTTAGGGATACCGTGGACAATGAGGTTAATCCACCATCTATATAACGAAGACCAGTATCCTTTTTTGAATATATTCGTTGTAAGAGATTGAATCACGACCTGCAAGATATTTAGCAAAACAAAGCATGCTTTCTTCTAATTCTGTAAATCCAATTGATAAATCTCTTTTGACTACCTCTAAAGAAGATTGTACATCATCAGGTAATTTTTCTGGTACCTTAATTTGAGTCAAAATCTTAGAACGTGTTGCAAATTCCTCACCCACATTACCCACATTTAATGTTAAATTATATAGTTCCTCCTCACTTAGTTCACCATTCATTTTATTCAGATTATTTAATAATTCCATGCTAGTAATAACCAAATCAGTAACTTTATTTTCAAAACTTATAAAAAGGCGTTGCTCAGTATTCATTTCTGTTTTAGGGGTCTGTGTAGTAATGGAACAAGAACGGCAATAAGATTTTATCATTATCAAAAATCAAGGTTTTTGATAATGATAAAATCTGTGCTAAATAAAGCTTTGATACGTTAATACTACGTTATCAAAACTATTATCCTAATCAAATTAACAATAACAACCGTTTTTGATAAATTTAATAAATATTAAACTTTTAATCAGTAAGATATTTATTTTTTGGATAAAAAAACTTTATTGTTAGCTATATTGAAGTGAAAATATAGGTTATTGCCGTTTCTGTTCCGTTACTACACAAACCCCTTTTAGCAAAAGTTGTTAGAGGGGAAATCAAACCAAATAAGCAACTGAATAAAATTACATTGTATTTATTAAAAAAAAACATGATTTATCTCCACCTAAATCTTTTATTTTATCTAACCTTATGATGTTCCAAAGTAATAATTTTATTTTAAAGATCAGAAAAAGGGCTTATTTGGGTATATACATAAATTTGTACCCTGCATACGTTGATAAGGTGCAACCACCCAACTGGTAATTCCAACAAAACTTCTGAAAGGATCTATTATGAACGATGCAATTTGCAAATCTTTAAAAACAATCCTTTGTAGGAAAAAACATGGACATTTAAGGGTTACTTGTAGGGATTCTTGCGAATTCCTGACATCAATAAACACATACATCCATACTTTTCATTGGGAGCAAGTATTTTAATATGGTAATCTAAACTTAGCTTTGTACATTTTTTGTCAAAATACCCTTAGAATAAGTCACTTTTTTAAGTGACTTATTTTTTTTAATGTATTGTGATAAACTGTAATCGAAATAAAAAAAATTTCCTTAACTAAAATATTTTCAAACACATATACATAGTGTAAAGGAGACACACTCCTTATTGAATATGTATAAAAAAAGGTTGAATCCCTTTCACCAGGGATTCAACCTTTTTTTTGTGTGTCCCCCTTGTTTTTGGGTGTGAGTGCTGGCTCGCCGTGTGGGGGCGAAACCCCACATAGCGTTGATTTGTCTGAAAAAAGAATCCTACCCTGGGCGGAAGAACTGGCGATTCGGCTGGTACAATTGCTGATCCAAGTCGAGCAACTTAACCCCGTTTTTGGTCTGTTCGGCTTGGCGAAAGCTAAAAACCAGCCGAAAAAAGTTCCGCAAGGAAGAAACGTAGTGAAAAAGGTGGAGATTTTTGAATGCCTTTTATTCAAAAATACTACCTGTTCCTTGCGGAACTTTTAGCCTCTTAAATAGAGAGTGAGAGTATAAGAACTATTAAATGTTTAAAAAAGGTTGATATATCAGTGGTTTGAGAGATTTAGCACCGTATCATTTTTAATACGGTACCGTATTAAAAATGATACGGTTAATAATCACAAAAACAAAAAAAAGGAGTCTTTAAAGACTCCTTTTTAAAACAATTTTTGAGGTAATTTTTTAAGTATTGAATTATCCTTCATTTGTTTTTTAAACATTAAAACTAGATGTTCTTTTACATCATCTTTATCTCCAACATATATGATATTTGGGTTAATAAATAATACATAATCTTTAGCTTGTTTAATATCACAGGCATCTCCGGAAACAGCTTTAGCAAAAATACCTTTTTTAATCAAAGCATTTACCACTCTACTAACTTTTGTTCTAGATGTATTTAAACAATCGGCTAAACCTTGAATTGTCAAAGCATTTGCCGGTTTTTTCATTATGTCATCTACAATAGCATTTGAATGCATACTAATATTTGATTGAATATCAGTTAAAAAAATCTTTTCTTCACTGGTAAGATATTTTTCTTTTCGTAAAAACTCCCAATTTTTTTGCAGGAATTGGGCAAACCTCACTTTTGATTGTGGAGATTTCTTCGTGCCTATGTAAATCTCTTTACCACCAGTCGCTTTACTCAAAACTTTTAATGCTTCATCTACTGTTTCTTGATCTATTCCATTATGTTCTTCTTCAAAATACCTCTGTTCAATCTCTAAATCACGTTTTATAGCATTTTTTTCAGCTTGTCCAAAGTTAATAACCTTTTTTGTCATGTGTTGTTGCTCCTCTCATATTACGAGCACCAACGTAAATACCTAAACTTTCTATTTGATTATCAATCAAATTATGATAATCTATTTACGCAAACGAGTTTAGGTATTTTCGCTGAAATACCCTTTAAAACGAGCCATGCTCCAACATGGCTCGTTTTTTAATTTTATCACACATAATCTCCCAAAAGATTGTCAAATAAAGTTTCCCTAAGTTTTTATTTACCTTTTTGAATGTCTTCTAGCGCTCCATGTCATATCCTCGATGTCTACTTATTTTCTTCTTATTTTCACGTTCATGTTCCCGTTCAAAATGATTTTCTACCTCTCTCCCAACGAGTTCATTCTTAACAAGTCCTCTAAAAGCCTTAAATTGCTCTTTAAAGACCTTTTTCGTCTGTTGATATAAAACCTTTATGTTTGCCTGTAAATCCCTTATATGGGCTTTTAAAGAGCCTATTTCAGTATGTAATTCCTTATTCGCTTCTTCTAATTCCCGATTTTGTTTATAAGAATGTTTTAAAGCAA
Source organism: Streptomyces sp. Alt3 (assembly GCF_030719215.1). NCBI lineage: Bacteria > Bacillati > Actinomycetota > Actinomycetes > Kitasatosporales > Streptomycetaceae > Streptomyces > Streptomyces glycanivorans. Next base: position 4,739 of record NZ_CP120985.1, read on the forward strand.
GATGATTCCCCTCAATTGTTTCTTCTAAGTATTTATTATTTTCTCTCAAGCTATGATTCTCTTTTACCAGATCCGTCTTCTGTAAACGCTCATAGTCTTTTTTAACAATCACCGCTGCATCAACCTTTTCTTTCATATCTCTCCATTGCTCACGTGTAACCACAATGTTTCCTGTTTTTTTCTCTGTGATTTCTGGCTTTCCAAACAGTTTTGTTGTGACTTCTGTTTTTGTTTCTTCTCGCAAATAAGACATTGACACTGGCTTATCTGGAATTTGGTTTCGAAACATTTCAAATTCCTGTTTCTTTTCTTTTATTTTTTTATCTAAACTCAAAAATTGTTGCTGAATTTTTTGTAACGTTTCATTCTGTTTTTCGATGTAATTTGTGGTTTGTTGTAATTGATTATGAGTTTCCGCTACTTTTGTTTTTAAATGCGTTTTTACATTGGATAACTGTTCCACTTCTACTTGTAAATCTTGTTTTTCCTTAAAGGCTTGAGGCGATAAATGTTTTTTCTCTGAACCTTCTCCCCGTTCTACATCAAAACCTTTTTCCCGCATTTCCAATGGAAAGTCCTGTTGTAAGGATGTTAATTCTTTTCTCGTAAACATATCTTTCGCTGACAAACGATTGTCTTCTGTAATTGGCATCACACCAATATGCATATGTGGTGTCGCTTCATCCATATGAACCATCGCATACAACGTATTTTGTTTCCCATAACGCTTTTGAATAAACGCTAGTGAACTCTCAAAATAACGTTTTTGTTCCTCTAAACTTAATGAATGCATGTAGTCAGGCGAGGCTGTTACGACAAATTCAGAAAGTACAACCGAATTCGCCCGTGGCTTTCGTTTGACTCGCTCACTGATCTTTTGTTTAATTGTGCTTTCATATCTGATTTTTTGTTGATTTAACAAATCATAATTCTGTTCACTTTTTGAATAATCGATGTCTAAATTTGATTTACTTTTACCTTGTCTTTGATTATGTTTTTGAATTCCTTGCACATCAGAAATTTGAAATTTCTGCATGTGAATGATTGCGAACTTGTTCATGTTTTTCCCTCACAATTGTCTTCCGTAAGAGGACTACTTTTGAGACTATCATAACATATCGAGAGAGCGAATCCAAAGTTTTGGTATAGCCCACTATACCAAATTACATTTGGTGTGGGCTCTGCGAGACCTTGTTGGCTTCGCCAAATCACGCCGTAGCGTGATAAATACCAGGGGCTTTGCCCCACACCCCACAAGGGGAACCCTTCCCCTTGACCCCATCAATCGAACTCCCCAACCCCTCAATCCTTGAGGGGCTTCCTCGCCGGTTGGCACCCCCAAAACGAATCGTTTTGAGGAACTGCCAAGAGGATGAAAAATCAGCTGCACGTGTCCACTCCTTAATGCTCCTTTCATGGATCAGCACAAAACGCTGATCCATTTCAGTCCGCTTACCGTTGACACTTACCTTTAATCTTTTTCCAGATTTCTTTTATAAGACTTAGCCTAGATGCCGGTATGTTTAACTTTAGGGATACCGTGGACAATGAGGTTAATCCACCATCTATATAACGAAGACCAGTATCCTTTTTTGAATATATTCGTTGTAAGAGATTGAATCACGACCTGCAAGATATTTAGCAAAACAAAGCATGCTTTCTTCTAATTCTGTAAATCCAATTGATAAATCTCTTTTGACTACCTCTAAAGAAGATTGTACATCATCAGGTAATTTTTCTGGTACCTTAATTTGAGTCAAAATCTTAGAACGTGTTGCAAATTCCTCACCCACATTACCCACATTTAATGTTAAATTATATAGTTCCTCCTCACTTAGTTCACCATTCATTTTATTCAGATTATTTAATAATTCCATGCTAGTAATAACCAAATCAGTAACTTTATTTTCAAAACTTATAAAAAGGCGTTGCTCAGTATTCATTTCTGTTTTAGGGGTCTGTGTAGTAATGGAACAAGAACGGCAATAAGATTTTATCATTATCAAAAATCAAGGTTTTTGATAATGATAAAATCTGTGCTAAATAAAGCTTTGATACGTTAATACTACGTTATCAAAACTATTATCCTAATCAAATTAACAATAACAACCGTTTTTGATAAATTTAATAAATATTAAACTTTTAATCAGTAAGATATTTATTTTTTGGATAAAAAAACTTTATTGTTAGCTATATTGAAGTGAAAATATAGGTTATTGCCGTTTCTGTTCCGTTACTACACAAACCCCTTTTAGCAAAAGTTGTTAGAGGGGAAATCAAACCAAATAAGCAACTGAATAAAATTACATTGTATTTATTAAAAAAAAACATGATTTATCTCCACCTAAATCTTTTATTTTATCTAACCTTATGATGTTCCAAAGTAATAATTTTATTTTAAAGATCAGAAAAAGGGCTTATTTGGGTATATACATAAATTTGTACCCTGCATACGTTGATAAGGTGCAACCACCCAACTGGTAATTCCAACAAAACTTCTGAAAGGATCTATTATGAACGATGCAATTTGCAAATCTTTAAAAACAATCCTTTGTAGGAAAAAACATGGACATTTAAGGGTTACTTGTAGGGATTCTTGCGAATTCCTGACATCAATAAACACATACATCCATACTTTTCATTGGGAGCAAGTATTTTAATATGGTAATCTAAACTTAGCTTTGTACATTTTTTGTCAAAATACCCTTAGAATAAGTCACTTTTTTAAGTGACTTATTTTTTTTAATGTATTGTGATAAACTGTAATCGAAATAAAAAAAATTTCCTTAACTAAAATATTTTCAAACACATATACATAGTGTAAAGGAGACACACTCCTTATTGAATATGTATAAAAAAAGGTTGAATCCCTTTCACCAGGGATTCAACCTTTTTTTTGTGTGTCCCCCTTGTTTTTGGGTGTGAGTGCTGGCTCGCCGTGTGGGGGCGAAACCCCACATAGCGTTGATTTGTCTGAAAAAAGAATCCTACCCTGGGCGGAAGAACTGGCGATTCGGCTGGTACAATTGCTGATCCAAGTCGAGCAACTTAACCCCGTTTTTGGTCTGTTCGGCTTGGCGAAAGCTAAAAACCAGCCGAAAAAAGTTCCGCAAGGAAGAAACGTAGTGAAAAAGGTGGAGATTTTTGAATGCCTTTTATTCAAAAATACTACCTGTTCCTTGCGGAACTTTTAGCCTCTTAAATAGAGAGTGAGAGTATAAGAACTATTAAATGTTTAAAAAAGGTTGATATATCAGTGGTTTGAGAGATTTAGCACCGTATCATTTTTAATACGGTACCGTATTAAAAATGATACGGTTAATAATCACAAAAACAAAAAAAAGGAGTCTTTAAAGACTCCTTTTTAAAACAATTTTTGAGGTAATTTTTTAAGTATTGAATTATCCTTCATTTGTTTTTTAAACATTAAAACTAGATGTTCTTTTACATCATCTTTATCTCCAACATATATGATATTTGGGTTAATAAATAATACATAATCTTTAGCTTGTTTAATATCACAGGCATCTCCGGAAACAGCTTTAGCAAAAATACCTTTTTTAATCAAAGCATTTACCACTCTACTAACTTTTGTTCTAGATGTATTTAAACAATCGGCTAAACCTTGAATTGTCAAAGCATTTGCCGGTTTTTTCATTATGTCATCTACAATAGCATTTGAATGCATACTAATATTTGATTGAATATCAGTTAAAAAAATCTTTTCTTCACTGGTAAGATATTTTTCTTTTCGTAAAAACTCCCAATTTTTTTGCAGGAATTGGGACAGCTTCACTTTTGATTGTGGAGATTTCTTCGTGCCTATGTAAATCTCTTTACCACCAGTCGCTTTACTCAAAACTTTTAATGCTTCATCTACTGTTTCTTGATCTATTCCATTATGTTCTTCTTCAAAATACCTCTGTTCAATCTCTAAATCACGTTTTATAGCATTTTTTTCAGCTTGTCCAAAGTTAATAACCTTTTTTGTCATGTGTTGTTGCTCCTCTCATATTACGAGCACCAACGTAAATACCTAAACTTTCTATTTGATTATCAATCAAATTATGATAATCTATTTACGCAAACGAGTTTAGGTATTTTCGCTGAAATACCCTTTAAAACGAGCCATGCTCCAACATGGCTCGTTTTTTAATTTTATCACACATAATCTCCCAAAAGATTGTCAAATAAAGTTTCCCTAAGTTTTTATTTACCTTTTTGAATGTCTTCTAGCGCTCCATGTCATATCCTCGATGTCTACTTATTTTCTTCTTATTTTCACGTTCATGTTCCCGTTC
>NZ_CP120986.1 GCF_030719215.1 Streptomyces sp. Alt3
TGTACATGGAGCGTAGCGGAATGTCACAATACAGAAAAGGTTACTTTGCCAAGGTAACAAAGCTTTTGGTATAGTGGAACCAAGGAGTTGATTCGTTATGAGTATGTCAGTTTCTCTCAAGAAGGCAACGAACAAAACCAACATTAGACACAATAACAGGACAATGAGCGAGAAGGAAAAAGAGCAAAATTCGCACATAGATTATTCAAGGTCTGACGAAAATAAATATCTTGTTCAGAAAGATTTAAAGAAATTATATCGAGAAGAATTTGGAGAAGTGTTGGAGAACTATAACGCCAAACAAAAACGTAACGACCGAAAAATTGATGACTATTATAAACACATTCAGTCCAGTAAAAAAACATCACTTCAGCAAGAAATGATTATTCAAGTTGGCGATAAAGATGATTTTTCTAGTAAACAAGATTTTGAAAAGGCTAACGAAATTTTAGAAGAATGGTTATTGGGATTTGAAAAACGAAATCCAAATTTAAAAATTTATAACGCAGTCATTCATAATGATGAAGCGAGCCCACACATGCATTTGAATTTTGTTCCAGTAGCAAGCGGGTATAAACGTGGACTTGAAAAGCAAGTATCATTTGACCGAGCAATTACGCAACAAGATCCAAAATTAGATAAAACTCGTCCTTTTGATGATTGGCGAGAAAAAGAAGTGAAGATATTAGAAGAAATGTTAAAAGAGCGTGGTATCGAACGGAAATTAGTTGGTTCAAATAATTATAAAGATGTGAATGAATACAAAGAAAAAAAGGATTTAGAAAAGGAAATTCTTTCTTTGGAAAACCAGCTTTTTGAAAAGAAAAATGAATTACTGGAAATGAGCGAACGATTGCCAGGAGAAATTAAGATTAAAGCTGAGAGAGAAAAGAAAACAGAGGTTGTTAATAAAGGTTTTTTAAAAAAAGAAAAAGTAGAAAAACCAACAGGGAATTGGATTGTTGAAACTAAAGAATTAAAAAGAGTGCAAGGAATAATTAACGCTGGATATTCAGTGAAAAAAGATTATGATCGTTTGCAGCGTATGGATTTAGTTAAAGAAAACAAAGAATTATGTGACAAAGTTGATAGTTTAGCTGAAGGTTATGTTAAAGCTATTAACGAAAATACAGATTTGGAAAATGAGAATAGAGAATTGCGTAAGGAAATAAGCTCGTTAAAAGCCCATATAAGAGATTTAAAGGAAAATGTAAAGGTTTTATACCATAACACAAAAAAACTCTTAGGAAGGCAATTTGAGGGCTTTAGAGGTCTTATTAAGAACGAGTTGGATATGAAAGGGATAGATAATCAATTTGAGCGTGAACATAAAAAAGAAATGAAGACTAAACAACGAGGGTATGACATGGAGCGATGAAAACATAAATAAAGCGAGTAGACTTTACTACCCGCTTTATTTTAGGTTTTCCCGTTTTCGCAAAGCTTTAAATCTATCAAATTGTTTACGATATATATAGTCTTTATTTTCTTTTTTGCTGACTAAGATTTTCCCGTCGTATTTTGTAAATTTTTTCTTGTCGTTTGAATCAGTCCACGCTAAATCTTCATTTACTAAATAAACATTTGATGTACCCATTTTTAGTACACTCAAAAATCCGTTCTCTTCAAGTACTTTGATTCCTCTATAAATAGTCATTTTTGATTTTCCAAAGTAATCTTCAAAAGTTGAATATGAGCATGCTAATGCATTCTTGTTATCCATGTGTTCGATTATGAAAAATAAAAGAGAACTAGCGAAATTGTGGTTTGCCATTAACCATCTTAGTTCTGGCATGTTATCTCGATAAAGTTGAATGAAATTAAGATTCTTTTTTTCACTTTCTTTTTTCTGTTGATCTTGTTCATTTTTTTCATCTAGTTCTAATAATTTTTGAAGTTTTTTAAATTCATCCGCGTTTAATTCTATAGTGATTTTTTCTTGGGAGTTCTTGTCCATTTTTCCACCCCTTTTTTGCAAGAAGGTATCACACTATGATACCTATATGTATAATCTTTGTTATATCCTATAACATGACCTGATATATGTAAAGACAAATTTGTTATATTCTTCTACAAATAGGTATCACAAGCTATGTTACCTATAGGTATCACACTATGATACCTATTAAACTCTGAAACCCTTATATATCAAGGCTTCTCTTACGTTCCCTTTCTATATCTCCTAATAGGGTTTTTCTCCACGCAATGGGCAGGTAGTATTTTTTGAGAAACCCACTCAAAAAATCTCCACCTTTTTTCCATTGCATTCCGAAATTCGGCTGGTTTTTAGCTTTCGCCAAGCCGAACAGACCAAAAACGAGGTTAAGTTGCCCGACTTGGACCAGCAATTGTACCAGCCGAACCACCCAGTTTTATCGATCTAAGCAATAAGCTTACTCTATATTCAGTTACGTTAAGTTCTTAGGGGCTAGCCCCTCGCTTCGCTTCACCCCAGCCTTCACCACTCCACCCAAAAACAAGACGATCGTTTAAAATAAAAAATAAAATAAGCTGTCCATATGGACAGCTTATTTACATAAAATTCGAAAGCGGAAGTCAATAAATCTATCATATATCTTCAGCGATTTATTGCTGAAGATACAACTGTTTTGATAATGGAATACCCTTATTGAAAAATTCTGAGTAATCGTTTAAATAATAATCTGCTACATCACTTTGACCTTGAAACATGCATGTTATGATTCCTAATTCTTTTGCAGGTAGCAAATCTAATTCTCTATCTCCAATAGCTAGATCAATTTTGTGTTTTTGATGCAAGTAAGTATATGCTGATGGGTTGGGTTTGCGAGGAAAACCATTATCAATCGTAACCATATCTACAAAGTATTTGTCCCATCCATAATATTTTAAAATTGCTAAAACTCCATCTCTGTGTTTATGTGTCATGATTACATTCTTATCTGCAAATTTCAAAATTTCTTCCACGCCATCAAATGGTTTCATGTCTTTTGGAGACAATTCCTTTTTTAAGCTTTTAATTTTCTCTTTCTGGTCACTAGAAACATTATAGTAGTCTAGTGCATGTGAGTATGAAATCTTTAATTTTTTATAAATCTCCTGTTTATCTATCTCTTCTCCAAGTACTAGAGAGAGTATTTTGGTATAGGCAGGATATGTATTAAAAAGTGTTCCGTCAAAGTCCCATAAAATATTCAATTAAATCACCCTTTCTATTCCATTTTATCACAAGAATGTGGTAGCCATACTCTTGTTTTCTTTGTATACTCCATACACTATCAGTTAACATAACGTCTCATTATCGGTAGTGAAGACAAAGGCGGATCCCTATTCCCACAAGGAATCCGCCTTTGTCTTTTTCTATGATTCTATGCATTTTTTTATACATTCCTATTATGGCGGGCTTTTCGGCCTCCCCATAGTTCCCTATGTCTTCCGATTTTTTGCATAAAATCTTGCATACTCTTAGCGTGGTTTTTTTCAAAATGCTGGTGGTACTCCTTAATAACAAGTTCATAGAATGTTGATTTTATAAATCAAAAGAGAGGGGAACCTATGTAGTGCTACTTGAGTAGAAAATTAGGTTTTTAATTAGGTAGAGGTAGCTGCATAGCGTGTGTCAACGGTACCGGACCGAACCCGTAAGGGGGCGGGAGGATAAGGAGTTGACACACTCACTATGCAACCCTCTTGTGGTTGTCAAAAGGTACCCTTTTGACTCTGCCAACCGGCGAGGGAGCCCCTCAAGGATTGAGGGGTTGGGGAGTTGGATTAAGGGGGTCTGGGGAAGAGTTCCCCAGCAGGTTTGGACAGAGTCCAAGGTTTTGTTTTTTGTCATGCAAAGCATGGCTTGGCGATAGCCAAAACAGCCTCGCAGAGCCTTTTCATTGTGTACATGGAGCGTAGCGGAATGTCACAATACAGAAAAGGTTACTTTGCCAAGGTAACAAAGCTTTTGGTATAGTGGAACCAAGGAGTTGATTCGTTATGAGTATGTCAGTTTCTCTCAAGAAGGCAACGAACAAAACCAACATTAGACACAATAACAGGACAATGAGCGAGAAGGAAAAAGAGCAAAATTCGCACATAGATTATTCAAGGTCTGACGAAAATAAATATCTTGTTCAGAAAGATTTAAAGAAATTATATCGAGAAGAATTTGGAGAAGTGTTGGAGAACTATAACGCCAAACAAAAACGTAACGACCGAAAAATTGATGACTATTATAAACACATTCAGTCCAGTAAAAAAACATCACTTCAGCAAGAAATGATTATTCAAGTTGGCGATAAAGATGATTTTTCTAGTAAACAAGATTTTGAAAAGGCTAACGAAATTTTAGAAGAATGGTTATTGGGATTTGAAAAACGAAATCCAAATTTAAAAATTTATAACGCAGTCATTCATAATGATGAAGCGAGCCCACACATGCATTTGAATTTTGTTCCAGTAGCAAGCGGGTATAAACGTGGACTTGAAAAGCAAGTATCATTTGACCGAGCAATTACGCAACAAGATCCAAAATTAGATAAAACTCGTCCTTTTGATGATTGGCGAGAAAAAGAAGTGAAGATATTAGAAGAAATGTTAAAAGAGCGTGGTATCGAACGGAAATTAGTTGGTTCAAATAATTATAAAGATGTGAATGAATACAAAGAAAAAAAGGATTTAGAAAAGGAAATTCTTTCTTTGGAAAACCAGCTTTTTGAAAAGAAAAATGAATTACTGGAAATGAGCGAACGATTGCCAGGAGAAATTAAGATTAAAGCTGAGAGAGAAAAGAAAACAGAGGTTGTTAATAAAGGTTTTTTAAAAAAAGAAAAAGTAGAAAAACCAACAGGGAATTGGATTGTTGAAACTAAAGAATTAAAAAGAGTGCAAGGAATAATTAACGCTGGATATTCAGTGAAAAAAGATTATGATCGTTTGCAGCGTATGGATTTAGTTAAAGAAAACAAAGAATTATGTGACAAAGTTGATAGTTTAGCTGAAGGTTATGTTAAAGCTATTAACGAAAATACAGATTTGGAAAATGAGAATAGAGAATTGCGTAAGGAAATAAGCTCGTTAAAAGCCCATATAAGAGATTTAAAGGAAAATGTAAAGGTTTTATACCATAACACAAAAAAACTCTTAGGAAGGCAATTTGAGGGCTTTAGAGGTCTTATTAAGAACGAGTTGGATATGAAAGGGATAGATAATCAATTTGAGCGTGAACATAAAAAAGAAATGAAGACTAAACAACGAGGGTATGACATGGAGCGATGAAAACATAAATAAAGCGAGTAGACTTTACTACCCGCTTTATTTTAGGTTTTCCCGTTTTCGCAAAGCTTTAAATCTATCAAATTGTTTACGATATATATAGTCTTTATTTTCTTTTTTGCTGACTAAGATTTTCCCGTCGTATTTTGTAAATTTTTTCTTGTCGTTTGAATCAGTCCACGCTAAATCTTCATTTACTAAATAAACATTTGATGTACCCATTTTTAGTACACTCAAAAATCCGTTCTCTTCAAGTACTTTGATTCCTCTATAAATAGTCATTTTTGATTTTCCAAAGTAATCTTCAAAAGTTGAATATGAGCATGCTAATGCATTCTTGTTATCCATGTGTTCGATTATGAAAAATAAAAGAGAACTAGCGAAATTGTGGTTTGCCATTAACCATCTTAGTTCTGGCATGTTATCTCGATAAAGTTGAATGAAATTAAGATTCTTTTTTTCACTTTCTTTTTTCTGTTGATCTTGTTCATTTTTTTCATCTAGTTCTAATAATTTTTGAAGTTTTTTAAATTCATCCGCGTTTAATTCTATAGTGATTTTTTCTTGGGAGTTCTTGTCCATTTTTCCACCCCTTTTTTGCAAGAAGGTATCACACTATGATACCTATATGTATAATCTTTGTTATATCCTATAACATGACCTGATATATGTAAAGACAAATTTGTTATATTCTTCTACAAATAGGTATCACAAGCTATGTTACCTATAGGTATCACACTATGATACCTATTAAACTCTGAAACCCTTATATATCAAGGCTTCTCTTACGTTCCCTTTCTATATCTCCTAATAGGGTTTTTCTCCACGCAATGGGCAGGTAGTATTTTTTGAGAAACCCACTCAAAAAATCTCCACCTTTTTTCCATTGCATTCCGAAATTCGGCTGGTTTTTAGCTTTCGCCAAGCCGAACAGACCAAAAACGAGGTTAAGTTGCCCGACTTGGACCAGCAATTGTACCAGCCGAACCACCCAGTTTTATCGATCTAAGCAATAAGCTTACTCTATATTCAGTTACGTTAAGTTCTTAGGGGCTAGCCCCTCGCTTCGCTTCACCCCAGCCTTCACCACTCCACCCAAAAACAAGACGATCGTTTAAAATAAAAAATAAAATAAGCTGTCCATATGGACAGCTTATTTACATAAAATTCGAAAGCGGAAGTCAATAAATCTATCATATATCTTCAGCGATTTATTGCTGAAGATACAACTGTTTTGATAATGGAATACCCTTATTGAAAAATTCTGAGTAATCGTTTAAATAATAATCTGCTACATCACTTTGACCTTGAAACATGCATGTTATGATTCCTAATTCTTTTGCAGGTAGCAAATCTAATTCTCTATCTCCAATAGCTAGATCAATTTTGTGTTTTTGATGCAAGTAAGTATATGCTGATGGGTTGGGTTTGCGAGGAAAACCATTATCAATCGTAACCATATCTACAAAGTATTTGTCCCATCCATAATATTTTAAAATTGCTAAAACTCCATCTCTGTGTTTATGTGTCATGATTACATTCTTATCTGCAAATTTCAAAATTTCTTCCACGCCATCAAATGGTTTCATGTCTTTTGGAGACAATTCCTTTTTTAAGCTTTTAATTTTCTCTTTCTGGTCACTAGAAACATTATAGTAGTCTAGTGCATGTGAGTATGAAATCTTTAATTTTTTATAAATCTCCTGTTTATCTATCTCTTCTCCAAGTACTAGAGAGAGTATTTTGGTATAGGCAGGATATGTATTAAAAAGTGTTCCGTCAAAGTCCCATAAAATATTCAATTAAATCACCCTTTCTATTCCATTTTATCACAAGAATGTGGTAGCCATACTCTTGTTTTCTTTGTATACTCCATACACTATCAGTTAACATAACGTCTCATTATCGGTAGTGAAGACAAAGGCGGATCCCTATTCCCACAAGGAATCCGCCTTTGTCTTTTTCTATGATTCTATGCATTTTTTTATACATTCCTATTATGGCGGGCTTTTCGGCCTCCCCATAGTTCCCTATGTCTTCCGATTTTTTGCATAAAATCTTGCATACTCTTAGCGTGGTTTTTTTCAAAATGCTGGTGGTACTCCTTAATAACAAGTTCATAGAATGTTGATTTTATAAATCAAAAGAGAGGGGAACCTATGTAGTGCTACTTGAGTAGAAAATTAGGTTTTTAATTAGGTAGAGGTAGCTGCATAGCGTGTGTCAACGGTACCGGACCGAACCCGTAAGGGGGCGGGAGGATAAGGAGTTGACACACTCACTATGCAACCCTCTTGTGGTTGTCAAAAGGTACCCTTTTGACTCTGCCAACCGGCGAGGGAGCCCCTCAAGGATTGAGGGGTTGGGGAGTTGGATTAAGGGGGTCTGGGGAAGAGTTTCCCGGCAGGTTTGGACAGAGTCCAAGGTTTTGTTTTTTGTCATGCAAAGCATGGCTTGGCGATAGCCAAAACAGCCTCGCAGAGCCTTTTCATTG
>NZ_CP120987.1 GCF_030719215.1 Streptomyces sp. Alt3
TTTTCTTCCACCAAATCTGTACTTTGCAAACGTTCATAATCCCTTTTGACCATATAGGCAGCGTTCACCATTTTTTGTACTCTTTTCAATTCGTTCGTTCCAATAATCCAATTCCCAGTGTTTTTGGTTATCGTTTCTGTTTTAAATAATCCTTTTTTCACAACCTCTGTTTTTTTCTCTTTCCCTTTTGCATTGATTTTGATTTCTTGTGGTAATTGTTCACTGAGATCTAAAAGCTTTTTCTTTTTACTTTCAAATTCTTTATCTAAAGATTGGATTTTTCTCTCCAAGTCTTTTTCTTTTATCTTTATTTCCGCATCCATCGCCTTTTTTTGTTTCTCTATTTCTAGAGAATGCTTTTTTAAATCCTTAACGGTATCAACACCAATCGTTTTATCATTTAAAATTCCATCTTTGTAGATGTGTGGTATTTCCTTTTTCAAAAATGTATCTAAATCTTGGTGGAATGTCTTTAAATCTTTTCTTGTTAAAACCTCTTTGGCTGAAACTTTTTCCCGTTGTTTTTTCTCGTCCCAAACAACAGGCATAAAAGCAAAATGCATATGAGGTGTTGTTTCGTCCTTATGTACGTTAGCGGACAATACATTTTTTTCACCGCCATAACGATTCGCTAAAAACTCATAGGTTTTTTCAAAAAATTCACGTTGTTCTTTTTCTGAAGTCCCCTTCAAGTTTTCTGGTAACGTAACAACCCAATCACTACAAACTTTTACATCTTTCCGATTCAAACAATGTACTTCACGTAATCGATCATTCATGCGGGAAAGTGTATCTCCTTCTTTTTCGCATAAATCATAATTTAAATTTGACCGCTCATTATCAATCTCTTGATTCGAATGATTTTCTGTTTTTCTGTCCCAATGAATCGATAATCCTTGTACGCTGCCTTTTGTATATTTTTCTACATGAGCCACAAGTAAGCCCCCCTTTTGGTAATCAGCATAGCACGAAGATTGAGAGAATCCAATAATTTGGTCTAGCACGTTATACCAAATTTCATTTGGACGTGCTCTGCGAGGCTCGTTGGCTTCGCCAAACCATGCCTTGCATGGCAAAAAAACCTCGGACTTTGTCCGAACCTACAAGGGGAACTCTTCCCCTTGACCCCATCAATCGAACTCCCCAACCCCTCAATCCTTGAGGGACTCCCTCGCCGGTTGGCAGGCCAAAACGTTTGACGTTTTGACAGGCCAAGAGGGTGAAGAATCAATTGCACGTGTCAATTCCTTAATGCTCCTTTCATGGATCAGCACAAACCGCTGACCCCTTCCAGTCCGCTTACCATTGACACTTACCGCTAATTTTTCCTTTTCCAACAATCGCTTTGCAAATTACTCCAAACATATGTGTTTCCTATTCGAATGAATATAAGAGTAAAGTACATAATAAATATGAAATATACCTTCAACCTTCAACTGTTACCCCTAAAAAGAACCCTATCCAACATTAGGGTTCTTTTTTCATACCAAGCCAAAAATAAAAAAGGCTTATCCAGTTATATACACATTTTTGTCCCCTGCATACACTACTTATGTACAACTGCCTACTTGATAAATTGCCATACAACAGAGTGATTGAAAGGGGATTTTATGAATTATTCATTTAATAAATCTGATAAATTAATCCCTTTTAAAAAGAACTACGGGTGTTCAAAAACAGCCTGTAGGGACCCTTGTAGTTCAATACCAATAAAAAAGTCAAAATCCTATATAGTGGATTTTGACTTTTTTATTGGTATCCCCCTTGTTTTTGGGTGTGAGTGCTGGCTGGGGGTTTGGGGGCTAGCCCCCAGGAACTTAACGTAATTTTATATGGCATTAGTGAAATTCTTGAACGATAGATCAAGGCGGTTCGGCAGGTACAATTGCTAGTCCAAGTCGTGCAACTTAAATCCTCGTTTTTGGTATGTTCGGCTTGGCGACATGCTCACACCTGCCGAATTTCACTATGCAATAGCAAAAGAGTGGAGATTTTTTGAGTGGTTTTCTCAAAAAATACTACTCGACTATTGCATTGTGGAAAGCCCTCTAAAAAAAATGAAAAAAGAATATATTTAAGGCGATATTTATCGCCTTAAATATATAGAAAAGAGTAAGCAGGGGGTAAAAAGTAGATTTTAAGCTGATATATAGCTATTGAAGGGCATTTTCTTTGGTCTAATTTTTTATACTTTTTGGTCTAATTTTTTATACCTTTTGGTCTATTTTTTTTTGACCTTTTGGTCTAATTATGATAAAATGGAAATATAAAAATATAGGAGAAAGGTGATAATATGCCAAAACAAAAAACTGAAAACGAAATAATATATAACGGTAAAAGTCGATGGAGAAACCTAGATACAGGTGAAATAATAGAAACTGATGAAGTCATAAAGAAAACTCCTAGAAATGGTTTTATGATCACATATTTAACTGCAATCGTTCAATTAATAGATAGTTTAGGTAATAAAAAAATGCAAGTTGTAAAATACATATTAGAAAACATGGACAAATCAACAAATACGTTAATTATAACTACAAGAGAATTGACCGAAAAAAGCAAGGTATCTAGACAAACTGTAATAGACACATTAAAAACACTGGAGCAAGCCCAAATAATTACTAGAAGAACTGGAGCAATAATGATACATCCAAGCCTTGTTCATCGTGGTAAAGATACAAAAGAGAAATACTTACTTGCTAGATTCGAAGATTTTAATAATAATAAGGCTCCAATTAATGCAGTTGAATAAACCGCCCAAGAATTGATTCTAAGGCGGTTTTACCTTTCCATATCATATCCTCGTTGTTTAGTCATTTCGTTTTTATGTTCACGCTCAAAGTAATCCTCTACTTCCCTTCCAACTAGTTCATTCTTAACAAGCCCTCTAAACGTTTTAAATTGCTCTTTAAAGACTTTTTTCGTTTGTTGATATAAAACCTTTACGTTTATCTTCAAATCGTTTATATGAGCTTGTAACGAGCCTATTTTTGTATGTAATTCTTTATTTCTCTCTCTCAACTCCGCATTAATCTGATGAGATGCTTTTAAATTGTTAGACAAGCCCTCTACTTGCAGGTGTAATTTTTTA